>NZ_CP189582.1:0-40664 GCF_050156575.1 Pseudarthrobacter sp. S6
GTAGCGGTGGGGAGGCTCGATCTCCCGACCTCACGATTATGAGTCGTGCGGCTATATTTAATCCATTCGTTTTAGACTCACAAAATACGCGGAAACACGCGGAAACTAGGCACTTTCACCGACCGCACGATTGAGCGGAATAGGCTAGCAGACGCTGGCATCGGCTAACGAATAGGCTACAGTGGACTTTATGGCAGCGAAATGGACCCAAGAAGACGAGCGCAACCTCACCGCGGACCGCGCCGTGATCCGCAAGATGAAGGCGCGTGGCGAAGAGCCTTCCGAATGGCTCGCTGCCGAATACGCCGAGCTTCTCGAACGCCGCAAGGCATCCAAGCCGCGCCGCCCCAAAGGTGAAGGCGGCGTCTACCAGCGCGCAGACGGCATGTGGTGTGCCACCATCGAACTACCCCAAGGACTCGACGGGAAACGCCGCCGCAAAGTCCTCGCCCGGAAAGATAAGGGCCAGGTAATTAGTGAGATGCGCACACTCCAGCGCGAACTGGAGAAGCAGGGCAACCTCTCAACCAGCTCCATCAGCCTCGCCAAGTGGGCCGATCACTGGATGGACCGGATTGCGCCCAAAGACATCAAGCCCCGCACTCTCGCCGGATACAGGACGGTCATCAATGGCTATATCGTCCCACTGCTAGGTAAGCGGATGCTCGATAAGATCAACGCCCAAGACGTACGCCGGCTGCACGAGGTCATGGCCGCGACCCCGAAGGATCAGAACCTGCGGGACGGGAGGGAGTTGCCCGGTGGAACCATCATGCTCTCCAGTACATACACGCTACTGGCACACAATGCGCTCTCGGTAATGCTTGGCGCCGCCATGCAGGATGGAAAGGTAAATGCCAACCCCTGCGATATGGTCAGTCGCCCGCGTGCGCGTATCACTGAACAGTCCGCGCTCACCCTCGACCAGTCAATCCAACTACTCGCGCACCTTGCTACCCGAAAGGATGCAGCACTATGGGCCACCTACCTGCTTACCGGATCCAGGCGCGGCGAAATTATCGGGCTGGAGCGTGACAGGGTAACGGACGTACTTGACCTATCGTGGCAAACCCAGCGGATAACGGACATCAAGAAAGCTCCTGACGACTTCGAGTATCGGCAAATCAAGGGAACGCTGTATCTCACCCGGCCCAAGTCAAGGACCGGGTGGCGCATCATCCCGCTCGTGGACCCGCTAAAGTCCATCCTTGAGCTCCACATGCAGGCCGCACCAGACGGGCTAATCTTCCGCGAGGACGGGCGCCCATGGGATCCCGACCGGGTCACCAAGGCGTGGAAGAAGCTTATGCGAGGCGCCGGGTTGCCAGAGGATGTCGTACTACATGGCGCTCGGCACACAACCGTGGACCTACTCTACGCGGCAGGAGTCCCCGAAGACATTATCCAGGCCATCGTCGGGCACTCCACAAGGGCTATGACGCGTTCCTATCGGACCCGCACAGACGCCGCCCGCTTGCGCGAAGGAATGGAGGCGTTGTCCGCGCTCCTGCGCCCGCAGATCGAAGCATAGTCACCAATAGGCCCCCAACCTCACTACCCGAGGTTGGGGGCCTATTTTGCGTGCCTACCTGCCGTTCATTGATCGGATGGCCCTGGTTAGGAGTTGAAGCAGATTCTCGCCTAGGACTCGACAGATTGCCTCAACGTCGTTCGCCGTGAACGAACTCTCGTTGCGGAGCCGTTTCGACACGTAGCTCTTAGACCTGCCGATCATGCCGGCCAGTTGCGCGCCGCTGGTCCGGTGGCGCGTCAAGGCGTGCCGGATCTCATCGGACACGGCGCGGGCGAACGCGCCGGGTTCCGGCTCTTTTCCTGCGGGCATGATCACCATCGTAAGCCTCCAATGGGGCATAAGTGCCCTTGACCAGCAGTTATAGCGCATACAAGGACGGCGTGTCTATATGGAACCAATTTTAGATACTCGCAAGTAGGAAGCGGGATTTATCAAACGGTTTTATATGGGGTAATCTGGCCGCTGATTCCACAAAAAACCGGGCCACGACTGGATGTCAGTGGCCCGGCTTATGGTCTCTATGGATCGAATACTAGTTCTAAACTCGGGGGCAGTTGTAGTGCACACCATTCAGGCCATCAGCGTCATTCACCACGCCACAATGTCTGGCATAACGGTACGTGACCTATGCGCCCAAGCTGCCTCGCTGGGGACTATGCCGTCTGAGATGCTGACCGAAGCCTGGCTTCGGCTCGCTGCATCAAGACGCGAGGGCTGACGCCAAGTTCGCTGGCGATGTCGATAAGGACCGGCAGTGGCATGCTCCGCTGATTCTTGAGGTACTTGGTCATCGTTACTGGGTGGATGCCTACGCGCTCGGCCAACGTCTTCTGGTCCAGTCCGCGCTCTACAAGCTCTACCTTCACCTGAGTTGCTAAGGCTGCTTCCAAACCTTCGAATACGTTAGTCATGCGGCTAGCTTATGGGCATATGGTCACAGTTTGCAATAGAACGGCTAAGTGGGTTAGTCGATCGGATACTCGCACGACACGAAACAACTACTTGGTTCGGGGTTGCGCTTAGTCGATCGACTAAGTACTGTTAGTCATATGGCTAAGACATTCGCTGGGAAGCAGCCCACAAACCACACTGAAATCGACATCATCAACCAGGCGGTCAATGACAAGGGAGTCAGTAAAAACTCCCTCGCAGATGAAACCGGGATACCCTACAAGACGCTTTGCCGCCGACTCGAAGGCGATGGATTACTGACACTCAGGGAACTACGCAAGATCGCAGCGGCCCTCAACATCTGGCCCTCCGACCTACTCCCCGAAGACCTCACCGCAAAGCAGGTCGCGGCATGAAGGTCAGCTACTCGATTGAAGAAGCAGCCGAGGCCACCGGATATAGCACCGACACCATCCGCCGCGCACTCCGCAACAATGACATGACCGCCCGCTACGCAAACTCGAAGCCGGTCATCCTGTCCACCGAACTCTCCGGCTGGCTCGAAGCGCTCCCCACAGAAGCCCCGAAGCGCTAACCATGGACGACTACGCAGATATCGCCTCCGCCGGATGGGCAATCAACGGACCCTATCCACTCTCCACATTCCCCGAGCTCGGACCCTTCGTCTACTACATTCAGTGCGGATCGTTCATCAAGATCGGAACCAGCATCAATCCGGAGTCCCGCGTCGATCAACTGCGGCGCGGCGGTAAGGCTATCCGGCCCTCAATCTGGGTAGAAGATCCGCGCCTCATCGCATACATACCCGGCAATGTCGCCAAGGAGCGGGAACTTCACCGGCAGTTCGCAAGCCTCCGCGATAACGGCGAATGGTTCTTGATGAATGACGAACTTATCGAGCACGTACAAGAGGCGCAGCAGCAGCAATGCCTTATGGAACTAGGAGCCCACGTCGCGCACCGCGACGAGATGGTTAGCGCCGGATCGTGGCCGGCAGTAGACGCCAACCTTGGCGAGATGTACCAGAAGCACGTGGCAACAAAGGAACGCCTCGACCCCGAATGGGCCGAAGCCTTCGACGCCGCCTAACCGGCACCCCCGCCCACTCGGGCAAACACTCCGCATCACCAAGACCGCTGTCTGGCGGCAAGCTACCCCAAGCTGAGAAATGAGGCCTTTCCATGCCCGAAATCACCCCGTCATTCATCCAGATCAAGAAGTGGATCATCGACGCCGCGCCATTGTGGGATGTGAAAATGACCGGCAATCGCGCTAAAGCGTTGGCTGGCCGCTACCTGGCCGAGATGGACCCGGAACTAGACGACGGCCGCACCGACTACGCAGACCCCACCGGAACAGAAGCCGTCCGCCGCTGGATGAACGACATGTTCACCAAGCTCGACGCGGCCGCCGCATGAGCAACCCAACCACCACCCTGATCATCCGCGGACGGCGCGTTAATTCCGGCCCGTCATTCCAAGGCAAGCCATACGTCTACGGCGGCACGGAGCCTTACGTGAAGCCGGCGCGCATGGAAGTGAAGGAGCTCGACCCGGACGCGAAACTTTGCGCCGTGGACGAATGCGCAGGGAGACATAAGGCGCGGGGCTACTGCTCGACCCACTACGCCAGCCTCATGACGCACGGCCAAGCAGTCATGCCAGACCGGCGCCGAAAGGAAAACCGATGATCGCGGCAGCACTGGAGGACTCGCACGCCGATTGGTTAGAGGACGCAGTAGCCACGATCCACGCACTAGCCCACGCGCATCCGGCAATCACTGCCGACTGGCTCCGCAAGGAGATGCGCACCCCGCCCCATCCCAATCTCGTTGGCATCGCATTCACCACCGCAAAACGCCTCGGCTACATCGAAGCCGTATCCCACTCAATATCAACCGCACGGTCACGGAAAAACGGGTCACTCCGCACCTGGGCCGCCATCAAGGAGGACTCATGAGCGCTGTGATTATTTGCGAAGAGCGGTGCAGGCTCTATGGCCCATGCGACGACCGGAAGGCGTGCGACACCGCCAATCGCTGCGTATCAACGCCGCAGTGGTTCCTTGACGCCCTCGACCGTGACCCATCTAAGGAGGAAAAGTGATTCCCTACACGCAGCAAATCATTGCCGACCCAACACGCGGCGACGGCCATAACTCGGCCGGCGTTCCCGGTGACTGTTGGAAGGCGTGCGTTGCTTCCCTGCTGTCCGTGCCCGAATATGACTCGGTTCCGCATTTCGTCACCTTCAAGGACTGGTGGGGCGAGACGAACCGCTACGTCTGGGATCTTACGGGCAAGAACCTCACGAAGTGGCGCGACTCGAAGTTCATCCCGGAAGGCATCGAGTTCTTTATTGGCACGGGCCCATCTCCACGCGGAAGCTTCCACCATGCCGTCATCGTGGATCGCGCAGGCAACCTTATCCACGATCCGCACCCGTCCGGCTTGGGCATTCTCCATGTTGAGGATTTCTTCGCACCATTCGAGAGGGAATCATGAACGGCTTCTACGTCCTAGTCCTGGCCGCAACAATCGTGGGCGCCGTCTACTGGATCCCCAAAGCTATCCGCCACGACCGCAACATGGCCGCGCTGGAACGGCTGGACGACGAGGAACTGGCCGCGGTACTGGCGGAATTTCCCGACGTGCTGGATCGGGCGCGGAAATGGTAATCCGGGCGCAACTCTACTGCCGCAAAGAGAAGACCCGCTTTGACCGACGCGGCCACATGTACTGCTGGTATTACCGAGTATTCGATGCCGAGACGGGCAACGTCCTCGCGTCGGACAACACGGCGAGCTGGCAGAAGATGATGGACGCCATGCTGCGTGACCTCGCGGCTATCCGTCATTGCGCACGACTCGGGATCCTCAAGAAGTCGCGGGGCTGGTAGTGAGCCCTGACCGCGCACTAGAAGAGCCCGAATCCACCGACTACGACGAGCTGGCCGACCTAGCCGACACCAGCACCGCCAACGACGCCGACGCGCACCGAAAAGGCGAGTCATGACCACCCCGCTCGAATCCGCCCCAGCCCTTGAACTGGCGAAGATGTTCCGGGCGTTGAACCGTGCCCGACGCGTGGCCGAACAAGCCCGCGAAGATCCCGTTATCGCCGCAGAAGCTGAGGCACTGGAAGCCCACCTTGCGGCACTCGAAACCGTTTACCTGAACCTGAAGAAGGAGTATGCGCCGTGAAATCCAAAGGCCCCGAATCCTGGCACGCCGTTGTGTTGCGTGACGAGATCGAGCAACTGTCCGCCGCCGTCCAGATGCTCGCCCATGCGGTTGGCTATAACGAGGGATTGACGTCGTGAGCGACTACTACGACGACCTCAGCCCATTCGATGAGGAAGTGGAGGGATTCAAGGCCGCACTGCGGGAATCGGTCAAGCAAGAAGTCCAGGAAGAGCTGAAGACCCTGCGCGAATCCAACACGGAGATGTCGGCGAAGCTAGCCGGGCTTCACAAGCTTGAGCGTGAAGCAGAGATGGCCCGGCGTGGATATGAGGTCAAACTCCATCAGGCCGAAGCAACGGCGCGCCGCACTGTCGAAAAGGAAGGCCTGCGGAAACTGCTGGCAATCCTGAAGGAACCCCGCTTCAAGGTGACTATCGCATGGGACGCTCTGCCGAAATGTGACCGGTGCGCCGAGGACCGCAAGCTGCACTACACGACACCGAGGGGCCGGAAAGCTGAGGAGGCCTGCGAATGCTCGGCCAAGACAAGGCGCTACACGGCGGAAGAAGTCTTGGTCCACGAGGTAGCCAAGCGCAACGGCAAGATTCTCGCTTGGTACTCAGACGCTGGCAGGTACTTCGGTGATGATGATTCCTTCGGTTCGCCAACCGTACTGAAATCCGCGGAAAACGTTGCCCTTGCCGAGATGGTCAAGGATCCGCATAGCTATGGATTCACAACCCTGGAAGACGCGCAGAAGCTCGCCGTCGCACTGAACGAAGGGCTGACCTCATGACCCGCGATGAAGCGTTCACCCGCTGCCCGTCCGACTCGTACGTGGAGTTCTATAGCGGCCAATGGTTGGTTGTCCCGTATGAGCCAGTCACGCAGCCCGCATTCTTTGCTGTTACGCCACGACGGGTGGTGGTGGCATGACGCGAGAACCAGAGTGGACTGACCGCGTATACCGCGTGACGATCAATCACCAGTACGCGGACGGAAATGGCTACTACCAGCAGCGGAAGTATGGCCCGTACACCACGCTCAAGGCTGCGCGGTCCCAACTGTCGCGGCATCTTCGATTAGCTGGCAACGACTACCGGAAGGCTGATGGGTTCATTGAGTCATCGGCCCTTGATTGGGATGACACGCCATGACCCACACTCCCGGCCAGCCTTACGACACGGGAGTTGCGACGGTCGGTGGGCGCGGTCAGCAGGCGATACAGCCATTCGAGCACGTGCGCCACACGGTCACGATCACAAGCGTCTCCCGGTCCGTGCACGAGGACCATTACGTGACCGCTACCGAGGCCATCATCGAACGCGCCGCCCGTCTCCGCGATCAGGGCCTCCTGTTCACCCGCGACGGTATGACGCTCACCTACGTGGATAACGCCGACTCAACCATCACACTCCGATATGAGGACGCGTTATGACCGCAACCGTAGCCCACGCCCTGCGCCTCGCTGAGGGCCTGGAAGTATCCACCGGCTGGAACTCGCCGTACGCCGAACTGCTGGCGGAACTCCGGGAACTCGCCGCCTATGCGACCGAACAGACAGCCATCTACGAGCGCAAAACAGAACAGGCGCGGACGGCATGACGGGGATTTTCGACGCCCACCGCAAACCAATAAACCTCCCCGACATTCCACGGATCAGCCGCGAGGATTCGGACCTCATCTACCGGGCCGACATCACGATGGCCGCGTGGATGGCAATGACTGATACGGAACGCGCCGACCTCAGATGGAGGATGGGCGCATGAAAGGAAACGACGTGACGAACGAATACAGCACCAACTTTGTCCACGTGAAGCTTGGGGACGATGTCCGCATTGAGCAGTACGTTGACGGCGAACTCTCCAAGGCGATCCCACTGACCGCCGATCAGGCCGCCTACGTAGGCGAAGTCCTCCACAAGCCCCTCGAGGTCACAACGGTTGAGGAACTGGACGCGCTGCCCATTGGTTCCGTTGTGCTGTCCGATGCCTACACGGGGCAGAGCGGCCAGAAGATCTCTTTCCAGCGGTGGGACGACGGCGACTGGCACCGTGGCGCACGTAGCGGCGACACGCACCCTGACAACTTCCTCCCCGCGACGGTTCTTTACTCCCCGGTGGTGTCTGGTGAGTGACGCGCTGGAGGGGGCCACTGACATTCTTGTGCGGCATCAGCGCCAGAACGCGGGTAGCTGCATTTGCGGGTGGGCTGAACTTGGACGCTCGCACCCCGAACACCAAGCCGCCATGCTCGCCCCGTTGTTCGCCGCCGCCCAAGCCGAAGCGCTCCGGGAAGCCGTGGAGGACTTCGAGGACAACATGGGCGTTCAAGAGTTTGACGAGTGGGCCCGGCGCGACGGTAGGCGATGGGCCCACATCGAAGACGCATGGGAGTACCAAGGCCCATATATGGACTGGCTCCGTGCCCGCGCCGACAACCTGACCACCTAACCGAGAGTGGCTTCGAAGATGCTCCATGATCAGCAGCAGGAGAACTGGTCACGCGGGACCAACCCACAACCCGGCTGCACCTGCCCACCATGGCGATACAACCCGCGACACCCGAAACCGACAGACCCGAACTGTGCGATGCACGGAAATGAGACAGCAGCATGACGACTAACTGGAAAGACCTACTCCGCGACTACGAGGAGAGCAAAGCGAAGAGTAACAAGGAAGCGCAGGTGGATTACTTCACAAAGCGCTACGGCCAAGGGCCCATCCTCCCCGCCATAGACGGACGCTGGGAGCAACTGCCCGAGTGGATGCGGACCAGCGCCGTATTCAAGATCAGCGCCAGCCTCACCGCCGACGACACGGAGGTGCAACGAAAAGCGAAGATCAAAGCTCTACTTGAAGACGGCGATTACGACTGCTCCCACGAACTACCAAAGACGGCTGATGATGCCGAAGTGGTTTCCAGTCTGGATCTAGACACCTACATGCACCGCCCCGTCCTAGACATCGACATCCCGGCTGCGTTGATTCCATCGAGCACGCCGGGGCACCATCACCTATACATCGACAAGCCGATGACGCCACTCCAGTACGTGGACCTACTCAAGGCGCTAACCGCTGCGGGAATCATCGAAGAGGGCTACGCTGCCGCTTCAATCGAACGCGGCTACACGTCAGCCCGCCTCCCGTGGGTCAAGAAGCCGAGTGCCGCCGATGTGTAGCCTCCAGGACCACGCCGCCCGCTCGACCCGCGAACGGGAAGCCGCCGACCAGACACCCATCTACGAACTAGTCTGCGCCGCCCAAGGGTTCAGGCCAGACGCGAACTAACCGAAGCCGCCACGGACTGGCGGCTTTTTTGTGACCGAAAACAACCAGGGGGACCAATTGAAAACCGAAATCATCCCGAACATGAGCAATCGGGCGTACCATGCGCACGCCGCTCTTGGCTCGACATCCTTAAAAACGCTTGCCACCCGCACGCCTGCGCACTGGGTGCACGAGCGCGACAACCCGGTCCACAAGGACGCCTATGACGTAGGCACCGCAGCGCACAGTCTCATCCTCGAAGGCGACACTTCCGGCGTCGTCATCGTGGACGCAGCAGACTGGCGCACCAAGGCCGCGAAAGAAGCCAAGGATGAGGCGCGCGCAACCGGGAAGATAGCGCTCCTGGAGAAGGAGTGGACGCCCATCCAGGCTATGCACGCCTCGGTTATGTCCCACCCACGCGCACGGGAACTATTCACCGGACACAAGGCCGAACAGTCCGTGTTCTGGGAAGAGGATGGACTCGCGCTGAAGTGCCGCCCGGACGCATGGCATGACGGCGAACGACTCGTGGACCTCAAGACCACCCGCAGCGCATCCCCGAACGACTTCGGCAAGACTGCCCACGAGTACGGCTACCACCAATCAGTGGCGCACTACATCGACGGCGTGAAAGCTGCGACCGGCGAAGAGTTGCCCTTCCACTTTGTGCTGGTCGAAAAGACGGCGCCTTACTTTGTGTCCGTGGTCGAACTGGATTGGGAAGCAATCGACATCGGCAGGCAGCTCAACGACCGCGCAAAACGCATCTACCGCGAATGTGCCGACTCTGGCAACTGGCCCGGATACCAGCCCGCCGAACCAATCGCCCTACCCAACTACGCCGTCTACCAAGCCGAAGAACTGCTTGGCATCAGTGAACTGGAGTTGAAGCTTTGAAAATCACCGCAGAACCACGCTCGGATCAATGGAACGCAGACGACTTCCTAGGCGGACCCCGGACATTCACCATCGCCGCGGTCAAGGACGGAGCGGCCGAACAGAAATACGACATCGCTTTAGAGGGCGAGGCCAGGGCGTGGCGTCCACCGCTCGGCATGCTCCGGGTACTCATGCAGGCATGGGGCGACGAGTCGAACGTCTGGACAGGGCGGCGCGTCACACTCTTCCGGGATCAAGCCGTCAGGTTTGGCAAGGAAGTCCCTGGCGGCATCAGGATTTCGCATCTCTCGCACATCGATAAGGCCGTGAATTTCAAGGTAACTACCTCCCGGGGTAAGCGTGAGACCTATACCGTGCAGCCCCTCAAGGAGGCACCCAAACCGACCACCCCGCAACCGCCTATCGAGCCCGTCGACTGGCTCGCACACGCGGAACAAGCCAAGGGTGACGTGCCCCGGCTCCAGAAGATCTACGCCGACGCAGAAGCGAACGGCGCGGACGCAACCATACTGACCGCTATTAGGAGCCTCGCATGAGCTACAAGACAACCGGCCATACGTCCGTGTCCGTCATTGCCGGACACATCAGGGCCACAAGCCAGCCCATCCACCCCGAGATCGGCAAGCAGGTCTCCATGGGCGACAACCTGTACATCAGCATCACGCCCGCCATTGCACAGCAGTGGATTGGCGTACTCGAAACCATCACGGCAGAGGAAAAGTAAACATGGCAGATATCAAATTCACCGGCAATCTTGGCCGGGACGCAGAGTTGAAGTACACGAAATCCGGTAGCCCGTTCATGAGCTTCAGCGTGGCCGATTCAAGGTCACGCAAGACGGAGGGCGGCGACTGGGAAACCCTCGCTGAACAGTGGCTCGAATGCACAATCTGGGGCAGCCTAGCCGAGCACTACGACGGCAAACTGACCCGCGGTAGCCGCGTCACGGTCTACGGCGACTTCATGTCCCGCAAGTATGAGGCCAAGGACGGATCTGCCGGGACCAGCCTGGACGTGAACGTGAAGGGCGTGGACATATTGCCGTCGAAGAATAGCAATGGACAGCAACGAGGCAATCAGCAGCAGTCCGGCGGCAATCGTCAGCCGGCCGCGAAGGAAGACCCGTGGGCGACACCAGCAGTCAATCCGAACAATGGCGGCGGCTGGGGGAACGGCCCCGATTCAGAGCCGCCCTTCTAGCCCACACCCACCCCCGGTCGCCATAGTGCGGCCCCACCCAAGCGGCGCCCGGCAGATTGTCGGGCGCCGCCTTTGTGCCCACCCCCGAAAGGCAAGCAATGAAACCGAAGCTACTTGATCTATTCGCCGGCGCGGGAGGTGCCGGCAAGGGGTACATGGACGCCGGGTTCGACGTGACCGGGATCGACATTGAGCCCCAGCCTGACTACCCCGGAACATTCATCCAGTCCGACGCCATCGCCTACCTGGCCGCTCATGGCCACGAGTACGACGCCATTCACGCATCGCCCCCATGCCAGGCGTCATGCACCCTCACTAAGGGCACCAACCAGGGCAAGGAATACCTGAACCTCATCCCCGCAACCAGGGCGCTGCTCGACATTTCCGGCAAGCCCTACGTCATTGAGAACGTGCAAGGATCCGACCTGCGCCGCGACTTGACCCTGTGCGGCGAAATGTTCGGGCTAGGCGTCATCCGGCACCGGTACTTCGAGCTTGGCGGCTGGGCTGCAATCCCGACGCCGCACAAGCCACATAGGGGACGCGTTGCTGGCTGGCGTCATGGCGAATGGTTCGACGGCCCATATTTTGCCGTGTACGGCGAAGGTGGCGGCAAGGGCACCGTGGCGCAGTGGCAGGGGGCCATGGATATGCACTGGACCAGCAACCGCAAGAGCATTGCCGAGAGTATCCCCAGGGCTTATACGCGGTTCATCGGCGGGCAGCTTATGGCGCTACTTGAGACGCAGCGGGAACTTGCGGAATCCGCCGCATGACCCCCTGCGCCCGAGGCTGCTGCTGGACCGCATTCGAGGTATGCGCCCAGCAGCGCACCTGCCCGTGCCACTGGCTGGACGTGCCCCGCAACGAGCCCCGCACCGGTGACGCACGCACCCACTCAGACCCCACGGCCCGCCGCGCCATCGCCAACGTCATGCGCGCCCGCAACCCCAAACGCCCACGAATATAAGGAGGATCGGCGTGACCTACATTCGCAACGCCCCGAAGCAGAACCTTGAAGCGCTCCGGATCCAGCGCCAGATAGCCGCCGCGGCAGTCGAGAAGGCCGAGGCTGAGTTGGCCGCCGTTGTCGCGGAAGAGCAGGAACTCGCCAAGCTGCAACGCCGCCGCATCGAAGCCGCCAAGCAGCTAGACCTGGCCCGCAACCGCGCCGAACTCGCAGCCCGCCAACTTGCCCAGCCCGCCATTATTTGGGGCGGCACTGAGGGGCTAAAGCGCGCTGCTGAAGAGTCTGCGCGCTGGGATAAACGCCGGCGACTGCTGACCGGGCAAGTCGCGTGACACAACAACCAAGAAAGGAGTAATCGAATGGCGCGTGAACACGCCCGAATCCAAACCGCCATATGGCTTGACGATGACTTCCTAGACCTGTCCCCCGAGGCGCAGCACCTATATCTCGTGGTCACCACTCAGATGTCCTTGAACTTCTGCGGCGTCACCGCATGGCACCCCGGCAGGCTTACCCAACTCGCGCACGGATGGACCATCGCCAAGGTAGAAGCGGCTGCGGCGGAATTGTCCGCGGGCTTGTATCTGGTCATCGACGAGACGACCGGCGAAGTGCTGGTTAGGTCATTCATCCGCAACGACGGGCTGCTGACATCGCCCAACATCGCCAAGGCCATGTATCGGAAGTTCTCGGAAATCGGTTCGCGTGCCATCCGCGGCGTAGTGGTCCACGAACTCAAGCGCCTCTACGACGAAGAGCCGCACCTGAAGGGCTGGGATCAGTGCCGAGACCTCCTGGATAAGCGGTCAATGGACCCCCGAGAGCTTGAACTTTTCAACCCTTCCACAAGCCCTATTGAAAGGGTTCCCGAAACCCTTCCCGGAACCCTTTCAAATCAAAACGGGAACCCTTCCGATGCTCCCTACTCCCTTCTCCCTACTCCCAACTCCCCTACTCCTTACTCCCCGCCACGCGGTGGCTATCCCGCCGACTTCGAAAAGCTTTGGAACCTCTATCCCGCAAAGCGAGACAAGAAGGCCGCATACAAGGCCTACCAAAAAGCAGCCAAGGAAGTGGACTACGAAACACTGACCGCTGGCGTGGTCCAGTACCGCGACGACCCGAACCGCGAAGCCAAGTTCACCAAGCACTTCGGCACATGGCTCAACGCGGGCTCATGGGACGACGAGCCACTGCCGGCACGCGGCGGACAGGTCATGGACCACAGCTCCCGAGGTCTCGCTAAGGGCATGGCGATGCTCCAGGCCTACGACGCGCAACAAACCGAACCTTTTGAATTGGAGGCCTAGATGGACCACAAGCAGACCATCGCCATGCTCACATGGATCAACCAGGTAGACCCCCGCGTGATGCTCAACGAGGCGAACGTCGATGTCTGGGCATATGCCATGACCAACACGGCCCCCGATGTCGCCAAGCAGGCCGTCCTTGAGCACTACAAAGCCAACGAGTCCATCGCCGCATCACCCGGCGCGATCAGCAAGCGGGCCGCGAACATAAAAAACAGCCGGGAAGCAAAAACGAACGCGCTCGAAGCGCTCCCGCCCATCAAGCACCCGAACTCCTGGCGGTCCCGGAATCCCGCCGAGTGGGACCGGCTATTCGAGGAAGGCCAGGAACAACGCCGGGCCGAACTGATGGCGCGGGGGCTGCTGTGATCACGCGATCCCACAAGGCGCGAAAGGTGCATCGCTGCGACGGGTGCGCGAGGGCTGGCAAGATCCAGCCGGGCGAGCGCTACCTGACGCATACCGCGCTCGCCGGCGACGACACCGGCTATCACGAGTACGTCGCCGAACCCAAGCGCCCGCAGCGATACAAGGAATGCGCCGAGTGCGCCACGAGATATGGGCGAGCCGAAGTGCTGGCCGCCATCCAGCGAACAGAAGGCGAGAGCGACGCATGAAAGACCGCCTCGAAGCCGCGATCCGCCTCCTGTACCCGGACGAGATGACACCCACCGCGAGGAACGTCCTAATGCGGATCCTCGAAGACGAAACATACACCCCGCAACCCGCCAAAAGTTCTACGGCTGGGGCAAACAGAAAGTGAGCTTTTGATGAGTGAGCGCGAGTGTGGACACTGGGTTGGTCCAATTTGGAAGTTGGATGGCGAAACGTGCGTCTGCATCGAACTGGAAGGCCACGAGATGCCGCACAACTGTAGCTGCGGGGCGTTGTTCGAAGGCTGCGGCCATCCTAAGAGTGACCTCGCATGACCGCCCCAACCCTCTGGCCGACACGCACCACGGACGGCCGGGACTTGTCACACGCCGAGTTCCGCACCATCCCAGGATTCGGCCGGTACGAGATAAGCCGCGACGGGGACGTGCGCAACAGGGCGACGTGGCGGATCCTGCGGGAGTCCGTGAACCAGTTCGGCGCGTTCTCATACACGCTTCGAAAAGACGACGGCGGGAAAACCAGCCGGAACTACAAAACACTCGTGCGCTACGCATGGGGACAAACCGAGGGGGACAAGTGAGCCAGGAAGCTCAGCATATTTCAGGAGCCAGCGCGGCCGAATGCCCATGCGAGGGATGCCGGGAATGCGTGGCCACATTCAGCACCAACGAGGGGGACGCATGAAAGAGCTAGACGAGATCAGGGCACGACTGGAAGCGGCGTGCGACTATCCCGGCAGTGTGACCATCGAGCAATCTCAGCGGGACGTTGAGCCTCTAATCGCGGCCGTTGATGCGGTGACGATGTTGGCTGATTACTGGCAGGACAGTGCGGGCTGTGAGTCAAGAGCTCACGAGGTCTTCGGGGAGCAGAAGTTGAGCGTCGAGTTCGCCGTAGCTCAGACCCGCGCCGCCATCGCCGCCGCGCTAACCCCCATCCCAGCCGCTCCTAGTGGGGCAGGAGAGCCGCGTGGGTCTGTAGTGGCAGTGGAGGGCGCTGGGGCGGAACTAGGGCCGGAGATCGACGCGTGGCAGTTCCGAGAGGGAGATCTAGTCGAATGGTATGGCGAGGGTGGTATCTGGAAAGTAATCCCGTCCAACATCTACGACGACAAGTACGCGTCAATCCAGCGCGAACGGGGCAATCGCGTAATTATGAGCGTCCCATGCGAAGAACTCCGGCACGTCGGAAGGAAGCCATGAACGACTTTGAATGCTGCCAGAACCAGCGACGCCGCGAACAATGGCAATTCACCGGCCGCGAAAACCACTGGGGCTACACATTCCTCGTCTGGACACTCACCGCCAACCCAGCCGGGCGCAACGAGATCGGCAAACGCTGGGCACGGTGGGTGAAATGAGCCGGACGATCCGCATTATTACGCACGGCACACCAGCATCCCAAGGCAGCAAGACGAGCTACGGGCGCGGGCAAATGGTGGAGTCGGACAAGACGCTGCCCGCGTGGAGGTCTGCCGTCAAGGCAGCCGCGAAACAAGCTGCCGGACCCGACTGGGAGCCAATCGACGCTCCCGTGAAAGTCAGTGGCGAAATCAGGATCCGCAAACCAGCGACCACCAAATTCCAGGACTACCCAGCCGGACCCAAAGACCTCGACAAGATGCAACGCGCAATCGGAGACGCCCTCGAATCCGCCGGCATCCTCACCAACGACGCCCGAATCGTCCACTGGGACATCGCCAAAGTCTGGGCCGTGGACATGCCCGGCGCAGACCTGGAAATTGCAGAAATGGAAAGCCGAAATGACCCCAAAAACCCCTAGAATCCGCGGATTTCATGGGATAATAGAGACAGCCCCGAAGAGTGCTTGCAACACTCGCCGGGGCCTAACCCTACAGATCGTCACTACCGATTGGAGGGCTACCGCTATGGTACCCACAACCTGCACTTTTAAAGACTGCACTGAGCCTTACAGCGCTCGCGGGCATTGCAGGTCGCACTATGCAAAGCTCGCCCGACTAGGGCAACTTCCTCCCCTGCCGACCACAGCAGAACGGTTCTGGGCAAAAGTCAACAAATCCGGCAACTGCTGGGAATGGACCGCAGCGAAGAACGCAAAGGGCTACGCGCTACTCAACGTGGACGGTCGATCTAGGCTCGCTCACCGCTACTCATACACCCTCCACCGCGGAAGCATCCCCGCCGGTCTGCTAATCGATCACATGTGCCACAACCGCGCCTGCGTGAACCCGAGCCATCTGCGGGCAGTTACTCCAAAGCAAAACGAGGAGCACCGCGTCGGCGCCAACAAGACATCAGCATCAGGCGTCCGAGGCGTCCACTGGAGCAAGCAATACCAAAAATGGGTAGCTCAAGCCACGCATCAGGGCAAGCCCTACTTCGCCGGGCACTTTGCCGACCTGGCAGACGCAGAGGCCGCAGCCGTTGCCAAACGAAACGAACTCTTCACCCACAACGACCTCGACAGGATGACCGCGTGAGCATGGAGTGCACAACTGAGGATTGCCAGAACTTCACTTCTACCTACCTTTGCACCCGGTGCGTGTCGGACCTTCAGCAGTGGCTTAGCAAGATCCCGGTTTTACTGGAGGAAATCGGGACGACGATAGCCAAGCTCGACAACGTGCGACCGGCTGGTGGTGGTGGCGGTGGCGGTGCTAAGCCAGGATCTGCCGCACCCATCAACCTTGACGCGCTCCAACTCGCGCAGAACCTCAGCAGTGTCGGCACGGACGCGAAAGCCTACGCACACGACGAACGGGCGGCAGGGCTTGCATGGCTGATTCAGGATTGGGTGACGAAGGCTGAGTTACTGGTCAGTGGTCCCGAGGCTGAGCACATCAACCATGTAGCCATCCGGGCAAGAGTGCAGAACATCGCACCCCCCATGCCAACACGCACACTACTGCCCTGGCTCAGAGCAAACGCAAAGATCACCATCACCGCGTTCGACATCCGCAACTGGGCGCGCCGCGGGAAACTCGTAGCCGTAGACCGTGAACCACAACCCACCTACCACCCACACGAAGTACTCAACGCCTGGCACGACACACGCGCCACACAACTAGCAACCAGCCCCAAAAACTGATACCGTGTCAATCTGAGGGGACAGTTGTTCCCCACACAGGAGCGAAACCGGAAACGGTCCGCTCCTTTTTGCTGCCCGAATCCCCCATGGAGGCGCAATCTGCCGCGCAGGCTTACGCGCAACGCCGCACGTCGGGAGACGCCGGCACTTTGGTTACTAGCTCAACGGCAGAGCAACGCACTGTTAATGCGTCGGTTCGTGGTTCGAATCCACGGTAGCCAGCTGAGCATTACCGGCCGCTGGTCAACATTTGATTAGGCAGCGTGAGCCGGGAAGCTCAACCCCCCTTCATGGGTGTCCGCTGTCGTGGCGTGGCATTAAACGACCAGCGTTGGACAGGCTGGCGCCCACGAAACTTCAGGGAGTGCTAATGCCTAGTCGCATCTGCTCCACCTCTGGATGCCCAGCCATTCACGACGGCCCAGGCTCACGCTGCCCCACCCACACCAAGGCCGCACGCAAGCAGCATTGGGACAACACCAAGGCGTACAACACAAAGGGCCACCGCATCAGGTTTAGGCTCGGCGTGCTAGACCGTGATGCGGACGCGCTGGGCGGAAAAACCGCGGGCGGGTTCAAAGGGTTTCAAAAGGCTCCCACAAGGCCGAGTTTCACCGCTGGTCAGCGCAATGCTGCCGGCTGCTTCTATGCCCCGCAATGGGGCGATTGGAGGCCTGTTATGGCTCGTGGTGGTCGCAGGGCGCATAGTGGTCCATTGGCTGATTTGGATGCTTTTGCTCGGGAGCGCGACTCTGCCGACTGGGTGGTTTTGCCTGATTCATGGTCACATCCGGCGCCCGAGTGGCCGCTGGATGACCCGATGGACCCGGAGACCGGCATTCCCGAATTTAGGAACGCCCGCGAGCTGGAACTATGGGCCAAGCTGTGGGCTCAGGGGCAGGCGCCGGCGTGGATCCTGGATAAGCAGGAGTTCGCCGTCGCGCTGTATGTGCGGCTGCTGGTGGTGGTTGAGACTTCGGTGTCTACGAAGTCCGCGCCATTGCTGGCTGAATTGCGCAGGCAACAGGAAATGCTTGGGCTGTCAACGGATGGCCTACTGAAAAACAAGTGGCGCTTCAAGGGCCATGAGGGGATGTCTGCCGAGATTGTGACCGAGAAGCCAACCGGCAAGCCCGCCAACGTCACGGACCTGTTCTCAGGCGTAAAGGTTCGTGGAGCATGATTACACCATCCCGAAGATCCATATGGGCCGACTGGCTACGGGATGGATTCAGGCTCATTGTGTAGTTCCTGAGGGTGATACGGCGGGCGATCCGTTTACGCCGACCGTGGATCACGCCGTCTACCTTGCGAATTACTACGAGGTCCGCCCGGCTGCGCAGGTTGGTGAGAAGAACGTTGCGTTCTCTCACCGCGTCGGGTTGTGGATGGCTGCGCAGAAGATCGGCAAGTCTCCTGGTATTGCCTCGCAGGCGGTGTTTGAGTTCGTCGGGCCCGCGCTATTCAACGGCTGGGCCGAGTCCGGGCAGACGTACCGGTGCAAGGATCATGGTTGCCCGTGTGGCTGGGTGTATGAGTATGCGACTGGTGAGCCGATGGGTAAGCCTTGGTCTACGCCGCGCATTCAGATTGCCGCCGTCGTTGAGGATCAGGTAGAGAATACCTGGGGCGCGCTTGTGCCCATGATCGACAACGGCCCGCTGGCGAACTTGCTGAAGACCGGCGAAGCGTTCATCAAGCATCCGAACAAGAATCGTGACTCGCGTATTGAGACGGTGACCTCGAAGGCTGATGGCCGTCTTGGTGCGCGTATTAGTGCTGCATTCCCGGATGAGATCGGCTTGTGGAGCGACTCGAATAAGATGAAGAAGTTCTTCCGAACTTTGGCGCGTGGTACTGCCGGTATGGGTGGGCGGATGTCTTGTTCGACTAACTGCTATGACCCCGCCGAGAACTCGCAGGCGCAGGCGTTGTTTGAGTCCAGGCAGAAGGACGTGTACAAGCATTACTTTCCGCCTGATCCGAAGCTGAATTTCAAGCTGAAGGCTGACCGCAAGAAGATTTTTGCGTTCAACTACAAGTTTTCTCCGTGGGTTGATATCCGGTCGATTGAGGCTGAGGCCGCGTCGGTAATGGAGGCTAACCCGGCTGAGGCTGAGCGTTTCTTCGGTAATCGGATTGTGGCTGGTTCGCGGTCATGGTTGCAGCCTGGTCAGTGGGAATCGCGGAAGGCTGTCACGTCAATTAGGCCGCGCACGAAGGTTTGTGCGGGTTTCGATGGTTCGGAAACGAATGACGTGACCGGGATCCGGCTGGAAACGCTGGACTTTCACCAGTTCACGCCCCGCTATTTCGATGGGGAGCGCGAAACGATCTGGGATCCGAGGGAATGGCAGGGCCGCGTCCCACGCCCAGAGATTCATAGGGCGTGGGAGGACATCAATAACCAGTTTGAGATTGTCCGCGCCTACTGTGACCCGTTCAAGTTTGAGACTGAGCTTGATGAGTGGAAGGCCGCTTATGGGGACAAGGTGTTTTTCGAGTGGCGGACTAACCGCATTTCACAGATGCATGCCTCGTTGGAGCGGATGAAGACGGACATTGTTGAGCCGGATTCGAAGTTCTCTCATGACGGTTGTGAAACCACGTCCTTTCATATGCGAAACGCGGTGGAGCGCGCACGCCAGGGGCAGACCTACATTCTCGGCAAGGCGTCCGAGCTCCAAAAGATTGACCTTGCTATGTCGTCCGTCTTGGCGCATGAGGCGGCGGCTGATGCTGTCGCGTCAGGCGCTAATAAGGCTGACGAAGACCAGTACGCATACGTTTTCTAAGAGAGGTGGGGCCGGTGCTGATACCGAATGAGCCTTTCACGCCCGTCCCCAGCCTTCGTGTCGGCGTAATGTCTCCGCAGGATGCGAAGCAGCGGGTCAACCGCATGTACCGGGTTTTGTCGTCGCGGGCTACTGAGGCGCGGGAGCTGAAGTCGTTCTATGCGGGTAAGCAGCCGCTTGCTTATGCGTCGGATGAGTGGGCTAAGCAGCATCAGGACCGCTATAAGGATTTTGCGGATAACTGGTGCGAGGTTGTTGCCAACTCGACCAGTGAGCGGATCGCGGTTCAGGGTTTCAAACTGCCGTCATCCACGCAGTCTCGGCAGTCGAAGGCTGAGAAGTTCCTGTATGACTCGTGGCTGCGCAATGAGCAGGATTCGCTGTCTGCGCAGGGGTTCCTTGAGTCGATCATTGCGCGCCGTTCTTACGCCCTTGTTTGGGGCGATCCGAATGGTGAGCCGATCATCAACTGGAAGTCCTCAGAGCAGGCGATGGTCTGGTATGACGCGGAGTCTGGGCGTAAGCGTGAGTATGGGTTTGTGGTTTGGGATGACCTGGACCGGCAGTTGGAGTTCGGCACGCTGTATACCCCGGATTGGGTGTACAAGTTCAGCCGCGGATCCGTGTACAAGGGCGATACTGGGCTGATCTTGCCCGAGTTGATCTTTGCTGGCGGTGGCGGTTGGGAGTATCGCGAGTCTGAGTCTGGGCCGAATCACTTGGGCGTCGTCCCGTTGGTGGAGTTCCAGAACCGTCCCATCCTTGGTGTTGGGCCGCTGTCTGATATTTCCGGTACGACGGCGATGCAGAACGCCATAAACCTGCTGTGGGCGTACCTGTTCAATGCGGCCGATTATGCGTCTATGCCGGCGCGTGTGGTTATGGGTCAGTCGCCGCCGAAGATCCCGATCCTTGACCCGGTGACGGGCGACAAGATTGGTGAGCGGCCGGTTGATGAGAAGGCGCTGACTCAGGGCCGCATGTTGTGGCTGACGGGTCAGAATACGACGGTTGGGCAGTGGGATGCTGCGAAGCTGGACGTGTTCACGGCTGTTATTGAGCAGGCGGTTGGGCATATCGCGGCGCAGACCCGCACTCCCCCGCATTATCTGGTTGCCAATAAGGGCATCAGTAACATTTCGGGCGATGCGCTCAAGGCTGCCGAGGTTGGGCTTGTTCGCAAGACTGACCAGGCGGTCGAGTTCTTCGAGCCGCGGGTGCGTGATTTGTTCGAGTTGATCGCGTTGCAGCTTGGCGATGACAAGATGGCCGCTGAGGCGCGTCTTGGTGTTGTGAAGTGGAAGGATCGCGAGTCGCGGTCTGAGGCTCAGGCTGCGGATGCGATGGTGAAGAACAAGACTGCCGGATATCCGTTCGAGTATCTGCTTGAGAAGCAGGGTCATTCGCCGGCTGAGATCAAGCGGATTGTGGCGATGGCTCAGGCTGAGCAGAATCAGGCGATGATGGTTGGCGTTTCGTCGCTGATCAATGCACCGATGCCACCTACTGGGGTTAGTGTCCCGTGACGGTTGAGGTTGTTGCGTCCGACTATCAGGCGCAGCAGATCCGCATAGCGGCGATCACGTCGAATCAGATCCTTGGTTTGTGGGGCCGCGTTACGGGCGCCGATATTTCGGCGTCGTGGGGGTCTGTTGCGCCGGCCGCTGCTGTGGTGTTGGCGCGGGGTCAGGTTCAGGCTGCGGCGCTGGCTGATGGCTATCTGGATTCCGTGTCTGCCGCGTTTGGTGGCGCGTCGTTCGCTAATGGTCCGGTGTATGCGGCTGGCTTTGGCGGGGCTGCGTCTGATGGGCGGAACCTTTCGGGGATGCTTGAGGCTGCGGTGGTGGCGTCTAAGAATGCGATCAGCGCGGGCGCGTCCGTCCAGTCGGCGCTTCAGTCTGGTGGCGCGGTCATGCGGGTCATGGCGACGTCGCAGGTTGCTGATGCGGGGCGCACTGCGGTCAGTGTGGCGATGTTTACCCGCGACGAGCCTGCGCCTGCTTCTGCCCAGCCTTTCAAGGGCCCGGGTGGGCGCATGTATGTCAGGGACGGCAATGGGCGGACGGTCCCGCATTTCCGGGCCCAGTCTTATGTGCGGTTTGTGAACGCCGGGGCGTGTTCCCGGTGCATCATCCTGGCTGGGAAGCGTTATGAGAAGCAGTCGCCGTTCCTTCGCCATCCACATTGCCACTGCACTCATATACCGATTGACGAGAACTTGGACGACTACCCGGCGACCGATCCGAACGCCTACTACGAAGGCTTGTCTGAAGCCGAGAAGATAAAGGCGCTTGGGAAGGCTGGCGTCAAGGCGATTGACGCGGGCGCGGACATGAATCAGGTGGTCAACGCCCGTCAAGGTATCTACCAGACGGACGATGGACGGCTTGCTACGCGCATGGGAACGACTAAGCGCGGGCTCTATGGCTCATCGCAGACGGAGTTCACGAAGACCGGAGCCAAGTCAAAGTATGGGCGCACCGTTCAGGCCCGACTGATGCCGGAAGAGATTTTCAAGATCGCACCAACCCGCGAGGACGCCCTAAGGCTACTTCGCCATTACCGATACATCATCTGATCCACGCCCGCAATGGGCACTCACAATGAGGGGTAACCTGCTATGCCTGATATTGAACCTGTACTTGACCCGGACGTTGAGCCGGATGCCGACGTTGACGCCGTAGACGCGGACGTTGACGACGCGGACCCGGATGGCGCGGAAGCGCTTGGCGATGCCGGGAAGCGCGCCCTTGAGTCGATGAAGGCGAAACTCAAGGCTGAGAAGGCCGCCCGTATCGCCGCAGAGAAGGCGCGGGATGCGCCTAAGGTGGACGCCCCGGACGTGGATAAGATCACTGCCGAGGCTGACCGCAAGGCTAACGAGCGGGCCAATCTGCGCGTCTTGAAAGCTGACCTGCGGGTCGCTGCTTCCGACGTTCTGGCCGATCCGTCCGACGCGCTCGCGTTCCTGGACCTGTCCGAGTTTGTCCCTGATTCGCAGGGCGAGTTTGACCCTGACGAGATCGCTGATGCTCTCAAAGATTTGGTGCGGCGAAAGCCCCACCTTAGTAAAGCCGCGCAAGGCGGCAAGCGGATTCCCGTGGTTCCCGCTGACCCGGCCAATAAGCCGTCTACCCCCATCTCGCTGAGCGATCAGATCGCCGCAGCGCAGCAGAAGGGTGACGTGAATACGGTCATCGCACTACAAAACAGGAAGCTGCTCGAATCGAAGTAGCTTCCTTCAATCCCCTAGGCGCTCCCTTTGCTGGGTGCGCCTTTCCTCTCTAAAGGAGTTCCGGCAATGGCTGGTATCACGGGTCTGGGCACTACCTACAATCTGCCTAACTACACTGGTGTTCTTCACCAGCTTTCCCCTACCGCTACGCCGTTTTACTCGGCTATCGGCGGGCTGTCCGGTGGCGGTCAGACGACTTCCACTGAATTTGAGTGGGAAACTGTTGACCTGCGCGCTCCGGGGCAGAATGTCGCCCTTGAAGGCGCAGCGGCACCGACCGCGCAGTCTCGCGTTCGTGCGAACGTAACCAACGTGGTGGAGATCCACCAGGAAAAGGTTGCTGTTTCGTACACCAAGCTGGCCGCTTATGGTCAGAAGAACGGTACGAACAACGACGCTTCCAACCCGATCACCAACGAGACCGACTTCCAGGTCCGCACCATGCTTACCCAGATGGTCCGCGACGTGAACTGGGGCTTCTGGAACGGCAAGTACGTCAAGCCGTCCGACAATGCCACGGCCCGTCAGACTCGTGGTCTGCTTCAGGCGATCACTACCAACCGTCAGGCCGCTACCGGCTCGCTGTCCTACACGGGCTTCACGTCCGCTACTGACACGATCACCGGCACGCACGCACTGACCGCTGGCGACAAGGTCATCTTCGATACTGTCGGCGCCGCTGCGATTGTTCCGGGCCGCGTGTACTTCGTTGCGTCCGTGTCCACTACGGTCAGCTTCAAGATCGCTGCCACCTCGGGCGGATCCGCACTGACTGTTGGCACCGGAACTGGCATCAGCTTCCGCAAGGCCACCGCAACGGCGCTCACTAAGGGTGTCGTGAACGGCCTCGCGCAGCTCGTGTACGACAACGGCGGCATCAACGACCAGCTGACCGGCGTGTTTGCCGTGAACTCGGCGCAGAAGGTTGCCCTGTCGGGTGCTTTCGGTTCGCAGTTCCAGGAGAACAGCCGCTCGGTCGGTGGCGTGAATATCTCCACCGTCATCACCGACTTTGGCGAACTGGGCATCATGTTGGATCGTGCGATCCCGCAGGACACCATCTCGCTCGTGTCGCTGGCTGAGTGCTCCCCCGTCTACCTGGAGGTTCCGGGCAAGGGTCACTTCTTCGCTGAGCCGCTGGCTAAGACCGGCTCGGCCGACGAGGTCATGCTCTACGGCGAGGTTGGACTGTCCTACGGCGCTGAGAGCTCTCATGGTGTCATCAACGGCCTTGCGGTCTAACTAGGTTCTTGGAGGTCGGCTATGCCGGTTATTTTGGTTCAGAAGCCGAGGTTCGCTGAGATAGCCGACCTCCAATACCGCTTGAATAAGACGTTCACGGCTGGGGAAACGGACTGGCTGAATGCGATCCTTGGGGACGCTACGGAGCATCTACGTTCGGTCCTTGGTTGGCAGGTTTACCCGCAGGCCACGGTCACGGTCAGGACGAAGGTGAATATCGGGGACTTTTACCGGATCCCGGTTCAGCCTGTCCAGTCAATCGGCGCTGTGCTGGTTGACGGTTCGGCGGTGACGGTCGATGACTTCGATGGCGGGATCCAGTTCAAGGATAAGGGCATTGCCGAGATTACTTTCACGGCGGGCTATGCGGTACTTCCCTCGGTCCTCACGTCATGGACGTGCGTGCTGGCGGCGCAGGCTATTGAGGCTGTGAAGAAGCTCGGCATGCTGTCCTCGGCCGGCCTGTCTTCGGTGTCGATTGATGACTTCAAGATGGCGTGGGCTGGTGGCGGTGAGGGGTCCGGGTTCGTCCTTCCTGAGCGTGTTGTGGAGCAGTTGCGCAGCGCGTATGGGTCAAGTTCCTATGTGACTGGCTCGGTCCTCTAGTGGGGTTCGCTTCAGGGTTCCTTGATGCGGGCAGGGCTTGGCATGAGGGGATCATGGACGACGCCTGTACGATCACTCGCGAGGGTGCCCGGACGCTGAATGAGACTACGGGTCAATACGAGCAGACTCCGACAACGGTTTATGTGGGTGCGTGTCGGTTGGTTGTTCAGCCGCGCCAGCCGCAGGATGTTGCCGCGGTTGGTCAGGTTGAGGTTGTGCAGAGTGCGCGCCTTGACCTGCCGATGGTGGCGTCTGCTGGCGTGCAGGACGGTGACGCTGTCCTGTTCACTGCATCCCTTGATGCCGGGCTGGTGGGCCGAAAGTATCGCCTGCGTGGTTTCGCTGGGCAGACGCACGCGACGGCCCGCCGTTTCTTTGTGGAGGCTTACGCATGAGTTTTTCCATTGAGATTACGGGCATTGAAAGCGTGATCCGGTCCATGGTTGAGATTGACCGTCACGCCGTGGCGAACATTAGCAAGGCGGTTGAGATCACGGCCCGCCATATCAAGGATGACGCGAAGAAAACCGCCAGGGAAGTCCTTGGTGGCTCGGTCAGGCATCAGGCGTCCACGTACCAGTACGAGATATACAGGCCGTCACGCGGCATTGTGGAGGCTTGGATTGGTCCGGTGAAGGGTTGGAAGCAGGCCGCTATTCCGTTGGAGTACGGCACCCCCTACACCGCGCCTAAGCCGGTCCTTGAGCCCGCGCTGACCGGGAACATTCCCGATCTCGTGAAGGGCATCAGCATGGCGACGGGTGCGGCTCTATGATCCGGGCGCACAAGCAGCAGATACTTTCCCGGCTCAGGTCTGATGCCGCACTGGCCGCTGTTGTTATTGACGGCGCGGTTGACCCGAATGCGGCACCTGTCCTACCGCCCTACGTGGTGGTGTACATGGACTCGGGGTTGCGGCAGGTTGAGCGGGAATCGTCAGAGCAGCCGACACAAGCCGACTTTAGGATTACAACACAGTGCGTCGGGGTTGATGCGGATCAGGCCGAGTTTTTCGCTGAGAAGGTCATGGCCCTACTGCTGGGCTGGCGTCCCGTTGTTGCCGGCTGGTCCCCACAGGCTGTGCAGCATCGCCGCACAGCGCCGGTTCAGACGGACAACGCCGTGTCACCACCAACCCAGTACATCAGCGACGTCCTTTCCCTGACAACGCGCAAGGCATAACCCAAAAGTAGGAGGCCGTCATGGCGATCATCCGCGTCAAAAATAACCACACGGGAGACGAGGGGGCAGTTGATGAGTCTTGGCTGACCCGCTGGCCCGAAGACTTTACCCCCATTCCTGACGAGGCGCCCGCCAAGTCTGCAAAGCCGTCCAGCGGCACCGATAAGGAGAATAAATAATGGCTCTTGAAACTGCGCCGCTTTCCGTCAACTCGGACGGCAACCTTCTGGTTTCGTTCGTACCGACCGGAAACCCACTGTCTGTCGCCAACCTGATCGCAGCCGGGACGAAGGCGATCACCTACTCCCTGACTCCGGGCGGGTTCAACCGGGCGACCACTCAGGACACTGTTTCTGACGAGCGACTGACGATGCTTCAGCTTTTGGAGCAGGCCGGCCGCGTCAAGGAAACCCTCGAAGTTGAGTACGTGTTTGGTGACGCCGGGGATGTTGCCGGCGCCGCTCTCACGAAGGACACTGCGGGCTGGATCGTGGTTCGCTATGCGATTCCGAACGCTACCGCGTGGACCATCGGTCAGAAGGTTGATGTCATCCCGATCAAGTGCGGCATCCAGGCGAAGTCGGCACCGACTGCTAATGGCGTGTTCACGAAGAAGCAGAAGCTGTTCGTGACCGGCGCCGTGCAGACTGACGCGGTCCTGATTACGTAACCCCCAAGCTCCTGTCCGCCCGTGTGTTGTGGGACCGCGGGCGGACAGGTCACCACCCCCAATCTTTCGTCCCACCACCTACCCCACTTAGGAGTTATACCGTGTCGAAGCTGCGTAAGAGCCTGGATAAGGCGTCGTTTCGTTTTGAAGATGTTGAGATTTGCTTGGATGGCGAGTTGGGTGTGCAGCGTGATGCTCTACTCAAGGAACTTGGCGCCGCGGCCAACGGTTCTTTCAAGGATGTAGCCGCAGTGCAGGCGCGCATTGATGCGCTTGAGGCGACGATGCGTGACGAGCTTGTGACGCTGCGGCTCCGGGCGCTGTCCTTTGATCGCTGGAATGGGATTATCGCGCTGCGTCCCCCGCGTGAGGGTGTGGCGCTGGATTCACGCAAGGGCTATGACATTGTTGGCGTGACGAAGGCAGCGGCCGAAGCGTCGGGCTGGGTTGTCGATGGCGACAAAACTGAGCCGATCCCCGCCGATGAATGGGCTGACCTGTGGGAGAACCTGTCCGGTGGCGACTTTGACCGGATCTGGGGCGCCGTTACCCGCCTGAATGAGACTGACGGTTGGGCTGGTGTTGGGTTCCTAAAAAAAGGTTCCACGAAGACGCCCGACTCTACCGGGACGTTAGGCTTGCCCGCGACCTCGGAGTAGCGCCGCGCAGGCTGTGGGGCTGGGAGCCGGAAACGGTTTACACCCACGACGATGACGGCAGGGTGTTGTCTTCCGCCCCCGAGCCTGAGTTCGATCAAGAGCAGTACGAGCTACTTGCGGCACTCGCTGATTATGAGGCGGATATCGGCAATCATGGGCAGCTCTTGTCCGAGGCCATCTCGCCTGACGCGGACCCCGGCAACCCGAACCGGAAGTACGGGTTCATTGCCGGGCTCGCTGGATCACCAGGGCTACCTCTCGTGGACTACGCAGCGCAGGCCCGCGATCAGGCGTCCGAAGCCTACTACAAGGCATACCCGGACGCGGACAGGGCCGGACACGTGTGGGTGGTTCGGAAGGTTGCCGGCTAGCGCCTGACGCGGCGGAAGATGCCCGTTGCGCAGAAGCTCACGCCTATAAGAATGACGAGAAACCACGCAAGTATCGCGCCTGTTTCCGGGCGCATGCTTCCAATCGCCGCCGCAGCCAATAGAAGAACCGCCCCCAAGAAAACCTGCACCGTTCCCGCCTTGTACTTGAACGGCGTTTTCGGTTCTTCGTGTACTACGTCATTTTGAGCCATGCACGCAATCATACTGCTGGTTCCCTCAATTAAATAGGAGATCCTCGTGGCTGCTGAGCATGTGATTGATGTCAAGGTCCGGGCGGATACAACCGAGCTATCCAAGGGGCTCTCGAAGGCTGAGCAGGATCTTGGCAAGGCGGGGACCGGATTCTCGAAGTATGGGACCGAGGCTGAGAAGGCATCCAAGACCACGCAGGGTTTCGTTGAGAAGAACCGGGACCACATGCAGTCGGTGGGAACCGGGGCCATGATTATGGGCGGTGCCATTCTCGCGGGCATGGGCTTGGCGGTTCACGCATACAGCGAGTTTTCCGGCCGCATGGCTCAGGTTCAGTCTCTTTCCCATGCGTCTGCGGCTGAGATGGACATACTCACCAACTCGGCATTGTCGATGGGCACGGCGTTTGGGCTGTCTGCGAACGATGTCGCTGACGCTGAGATTGAGCTGGTGAAGGCTGGAGTCTCGGTGAAAGAGATGATGGGCGGCGCACTGCCTGGCGCTCTGGCTCTTGCTGCGGCTGGTCAGATTGACGTGGGCAAGGCTACTGAGATTGCAACTATCGCACTGACCCAGTTCAACCTCAAGGGCAAGGACGTGCCGCACGTCGCTGACCTTCTGGCCGCGGGTGCTGACAAGGCGCTCGGTGGCGTCTCTGAGCTTGGCGACGGGCTGAAGCAGGGTGGCCTGATCGCATCCCAGTTCGGGCTCACGATTGATGACACGGTCGGTACGCTTTCGGCATTCGCTAACGCTGGCATTTTGGGTTCCGACGCCGGCACGTCCATGAAGACCATGTTCCTAGCCTTGGCGTCACCGTCGAAGGCTGCGCAGAAGGCTTTGGACGAGTACAACATCAGCGCGTATGACGCGAAGGGTAACTTCAAGGGCGTTACCAACCTCGCTGGGCAGTTGCATGACAAGCTCGGGCCGCTCTCGGATGCGCAGCGTAACGCCGCACTGTCTACGATCTTTGGTACGGATGCTATGCGTTCCGCCGCCGTCCTTATGAAGGAAGGCTCGACCGGGATCCGCAAGTGGATTTCTGACGTGAATGATCAGGGGTTCGCGGCCACGCAGGCCGCGGGCAAGATGGATTCACTCAATGGCGACTTCAAGAAATTGCAGGCGTCCTTTGAAACCGGAATGATCAAAATGGGGTCCACCGCTGACGGCGCACTGCGCCCGCTAGTACAGGGCATCACGGATGTGATTACCGGGTTTAGCAACCTTGACCCGGCTGCGCAGCGGAGCATTATGACGATTGCCGGGCTGTCGGGCGGCACGTTGCTTTTGGGTGGCGCCCTCTTGACGACCATCCCGAAAATCTACGACACCGTGAAGGCTATCCAGGCGCTAAAGGCTGCCTCCCCTAATGCTATGGCCGCCATCGAATCCCTTGGCAAGGTGGCGCTCCCTGCCGCTGCCGCACTCGTAGGCTTGTTGATCGTCAAGAAAATTGGCGAAGATATGCTGCCCGCGTCGAAGTCAACGCAGGAAATGACGAACTCCCTCCTTGAGTTGGGCAAGGGCAAGAAGACTGTTGACGAGGCGTTCGGCAAGGACGTGTTCTCTAGGGCAAACAATGGCCTGTTCGGCATCAAGGGTATGACGGAGCAGATCGATACTGCCGGTTCCGCGATTGCCCGCCTGAATGACTTGTCATTCTCGGATAACGTCAACGATTTCATGAATGGCTTTATCAACCTCGGCGGCAAGCTGCCCGAGCTGCGCAAGTCCCTTGAGGGTATCGACTCGGCAATGTCAAACCTCGCTTCCAGTGGTAGCGCCGACATGGCTGCCAAGGGGTTCAAGCAGATTGCGGATGAGGCCAAGAAGCAGGGCGTGACTTTCGAGACCACGGCCAAGTCCTTCCCTCAGTACATGGCAAGCCTGCAAAAGCTCGCCAATGACATGAAGGTTCCGCTGGACCAGCAGGAGCTCCTGAACTGGGCTCTTGGTGAAGTCCCGCAGAAGATGCTTGATGCGAAGAACTCTACCGAGGGTCAGGCGAAGATGGCGGAGATTGCCGCCAAGGCAACCGAGGCGCAGCAGAAGGCCCTTGATGATCTTGGCATCGCCGCTGACGGTGCGATTCTTCACCTGGACAAGCTGGTGGCGTCGATGATCGCATCGGGGCTGATAACCCTATCCGCGAAGGACGCAGCACGAGCCTTTGAGAAATCGCTCGACGACCTCGATGAGTCACTGAAGAAGAACGGCACAACGCTGGACATCACAACGCAGAAGGGCCGCGATAACGAGGCCGCGTTTGACGGGATTGCCGGGGCTGGGCTGCGATCGGCAGAGGCGATGGCGAAGGCTGGCGCGACTCAGCCGGAAGTGCAGAAGCAACTTCAGGGCACATATGACGCACTGATCCGCGCCGCGGGGAAGTTTGGCATCACTGGCGACGAAGCGGACACGATGGCGCGGAAGGTCATGGGCATCCCCAAGGATGTCCCGATCAACACGGCAATCCAGAACTACGCCGACACGATGGCAAAGGCTCAGCAGATCAAGACCGCTATCGACGGCATCAAGGGCAAGTCCGTGGATGTCGTTATCAACCACATCAACAACCAGGTGAAGGGCGGCGGCTACGCGGACGACCCATCAATGACGGCACTGACTCCGGGCCGTGCGTCTGGTGGCGACTTGGACATGGCTCGCGGCCCTAAGGGTGTTGACTCGCAGCTATTCATGGGCGCTAGGGGTGAGCATGTTCTGTCTGATTCTGACGTGGACGCGATGGGCGGTCAGGATGCGGTCTACGCCTTCCGTAAGCAACTCCATAACGGCGGCGTGCGTCCCATGTACGGGGCATCAGCACCGGCTGCGGTAACTATGAGCAGTGGCGGCGGTAGCACTCCACAGCAGGCGCCGCCGATTTATGTTCAGAATCCATTCACTGGCGAGTATCTGTTGGCGCAGGTTGATGGGCGCGTGAGCTCGGGTATGAACAACGTTGCAACTATGGCAGGGGGTAGGCGATGACGGTTGTTGTTGCGTCCAGCGGCACAGTTCAGTTGCAGTTGGAGACACTGGTTGATCCGGCACCCGCGGCACTTCCGCCGCGGGTGCGGGTGACTGTGACGGGTGTGGCGTCGTCTACGGCGTTCACGCTGACCCGGTTGTGTGAGGGCGAGTCTTGGACGGTTCCAGGGTATGCGCCGAAGACGTTCACGGATTCGGACGTGAGTATCGATTGGGCGGCGCCGTTGAACAGGCCGGTCCTGTATACGCTTTCCACGGCGGCGGGTGCGCTGGTGTCGGCAACAATTACGCTGACGAGCTCCACGGCGATCATTCAAGATCCGATCCAGCCAGACAAGTTCTTGGAGGTCTACACGTCGGGCGTGAATCCTGGCGCGCTGACAATGGCAGGTGATGCGCTCAAGACGGCTGATTATTCGGCGCCGTCTACCCGGATCCAGGTAATGGGCTCAAGGTATCCGGTGGCGATTGGTGGGCAGGTTGCTGCGGCGTCGAAGGTGTCTACGTCGGTTGCTTCGGATGATGCTGTTACGGCGTCGAAGTTCCGTGATTTGCGGGCTGGTACTCCGATTCTGTTGCTGCGGACGACGGCGGACATGGTGCCACTCCCGGCACTCAGCTACTTGCTGGCGGATGTGCAGGAGCAGCCGGTGAATGTCCATATTGGCGGTTCACTCACCCATTGGTCCGTAACGGGCGACCTTATCGCGGCGGTGAAACAGGCGGCTATCAGCGGCTACGTCACGTATGACCAAGTCCAGCAGCTACTCGCGGGTGTCACCTATGACGCGGTGCAGGCGAAGTACAGCGGCCTGACGTATCTGGATGTGCAGAAGGACCCGCTGATCTACCAGACGCTCTAGGCGGTCGTTGCGTGGTGGGCGGCGTGCTTCTTTAGGAACTCGCCGTCTACCATCGCGCCGCATTCGATGCAGACGCCATGCGTCCCGAAGCCGCGCTTGCCTCCGGGTAGGTACCCCTTGCCGTAATCCTCAAAGTCGGGGCCTTCCGTGGATCGCGTCAGAGTCGGGCCTGGCGCGGTCTTTGCGGGCCAGCCACCAACTATCTTTCTATCCGATGGTTTGGGCGTAAGCCACTCAGGGAACACGTATTTAGCCATATCCGATTATCTCATTTTGCCCGTTCGATTAATAGGCGCTCCCTGTGGGCGCTTTTTTGTTGCCCAAAGGAGGCGCCGTGCGGGTTCTCCCGGCTGGTTTGTTGGATGCGTTATCGGGTTCGGTTCAGGATGCGCGGCTTGTCTGCCATGCGTGGTATGACGGCGTGCTTGTCAAGAAGGATCTGCCGATTGAGAAGTGGTCCCTGTCTTGGGATGGCTCGGATACGGCGGTTGTTCAGGGCAAGGCGAACCTGACCGTCGTGGATGATACGGGCGAGTTGGCGCCGTGGGGCTGGGATGAGCCACTGTCTGCGGCGGGCTCGAAGCTGCAAGCGGTGTTCAGGTGCGCCGGGACTGACACTAACTTGGGCTGGTGGACGGTCACCCAGAACCAGCCTAACGAGATGTGGCGGATTGCCGGGGCTAACCTGCAATGGGTGTCCGGTGGCGCGTCGATCCCGGTTGATTATGAGGAACTGACGCGACTTGCTGCTGACTACAGGTTCTGGGCTCCTGAAGCTCCCCCGGCTGGTGCGACGGTTGTTTCTGAGGTTCGCCGGCTGATGGCTGAGATTTGCGCGGTGACTGTCGCGGCTGGTGTCGCGGATAAGCCGGTGCCCGCGTCGATGGTCTACAAGGACAATCACGGCGCGCACGTCCTAGACCTCGTACGCAGCATCGGTGCTTGGGTGCGCATGGCCGGGGACGGGTCGATGGAGATTTATTCACAAGAGCGCACGGCCCCGGTATGGACGATTCAGGGCGGGTCTGGCGGGGCGCTCGTCAAGGTGGCTAGGACGCAGCGCCGCACGGACATTCTAAACGGTGTCGCGTCCACGTCGAATGATCCGGCGCTAGAGATTCGGAAGCTCGCCACGGTTGCTTCCGGGCCGCTGCGGTATGGCGGTCCTGCCGGCTGGCTCATTCAGGAACACACGGCACTGGCGAATACGTCGGATGGTGTTCAGGCTGACGCGCAAACGTACCTGGATAACAAAACCTACGCCAAGACGCTGAAGCTCGACGTTACCTGTTTGCCTAACCCTGGGATTCAGATCGGGGATTGGGTTCGTGTCGCGCAGCCTGTCATCGGCGGCAAGGCGTTCCCGCTCGACGGGATCGTGACCGCAATGACTCTCTCTGGGGGAACGGCTGGCGTGGACGCAATGAGCCTGACCGTGGAGGTCTCCGCTACGGACGCCGCAACCGTTGGGCTGTACGTGAGAAAGCAGGCCGCATAGTGAGTCTCGTTGACATGCTGGGCGCGTCTGCTGGCGAGTTTGAAGTATCTGGCGGGTTCGCTGACGTGTACCCCAACATCAGGCACCGCGGCTTGGTGCAGCCCGCGACATGGCTGTGCGACTATGCGGCGCCGGGTGAGTCGATCATCGTTGGCACTATCGGCAAGCCTGACGCACCGGCACAGATGCTAGTCCTTGGCAGGGTTGGCGCTCCAGGCCCTACCGAGGCGACAGTGACGGCCGCACCGGGCGGGTCTGACACGATCACCGTCACGGCTGCTGGCGTGGACTACACGGCCACCTTCCTAACGTCCTACGCGCCGACTGTCAGTGACCGGGTGCGGCTGTTCTGGCAGGGCGGATCCGGGACCGTACTGGGCAAGGTAGGTATCACGCCCACCACCGCACCGGCCCCGCCATCGACGGCACCACCACCGCCCGCGTCATCCTCAGGGACACTCCCCGTCGCGGCTATCGATTCGGCCACCTACTCCGGTTCGCTCTACGGCTGGAACGCATACTACGGCAATAGCGTCTATCAGGGCGACGGCTCCACATGGGGCGCACCGTCCGCTAACTCTGGCGCATGGTTCTACGGGAACGGCGCGGGCCAGTTGGCCGGCGCGACCGTGACGGGTGTTCAGTTCCGAATCCCGGCCCGCCGCTCCGGTGGCGCGTCCGGTAGCGCGGCAACCGTTCACCTGTGGCTGCACACTAACCCGTCCCGCCCAGGTGGCGACGTAAGCCGCACAACCGGCCCAATCGACGTGAGTATCCCAGCAGGGTACGGCGGCGGCTGGGTGGACCTCCCAGCGGGCTGGGGCGCGGCACTCATCACAGGCGGCGGAATCGGCATTACCGGATCCCCATACATGGGGCTCGTGGGCCGTGACGCCGATCCGGCATCCGGGCAAATAAACCTTACTTGGCAACGATAGGAGCCCGCTATGGCTGGTCAGACAACTTGGAATAAGGCAACCGTCCCAGCAGGTACAGACCCCTGGAATGGCGTACCTGACTGGAAGAAGGCCATAGAGACTTCGGGACTGGTCTTCGGTGTCGCCAACGTGACGGAACGCAACGGCCTCGCTGCCACGGCACCGGGCGGCGTGCTGCCCGTTCCCACGATGGTTTACCGGGCAGACCTCGCAACCTACGAGACGTGGGATGGGACCGTCTGGAACACGCAGCAAAAATACTCCAACTTCATCACCACGGACACGAACTGGATCTACGGCGGCGGGCTCGTCAAGACCATCACGTCGGGCAAAACGTTCATCCAACTAACCGGCATCATGTTTCGCCAGGCTGGTGGCGCTGTGACGGTCAACGTTGGTACTGACGTTTCGATGGGCGTCTACATTCCTTCTGGATGGCGTCCCACCGTCCCGATTAGCTCACTCGCTCCCGTCACGACAGGCACCGTGCATAACGGCGAGCCAATCGTCACCGTGGACACGACGGGCGCGCTGATCCTGCACGCCACAGTCTCTACTGTCGCCATCGCATCCGGCGCGCACCTGTCATTCAACACCGGCTGGTACCTGTGAGCCGCCCTGTAGAGGCATACCCGCGGGAGGACTGAACGTGTGGAAGCAGAAGCAGCGGGCATCGTGTCCTCCTGGCTCGCTCAGCTCGGGATCTTCGGTCTCGGCCTCGCCGTCATCGGCGGGTTCGTGTGGTTGTGGATGCGCGAATCCCGCGCCGTCAGGGCTGACACGGAAACGATCATTGCCCGGAAAGATCGGGAAATTGTGGACCTCACTAAGAGGCTGGCTGATTCCGAAGCCAAGGAACGGAAAACCTACGACGAGCTTATGGCTTGCCGATACCCCGAGATGGGCGGTAACTAGTGGTGCATGATTCAGCGACACGAAGGAAACGCAACCTATACGCGGCGCTGACCGGGATGTTGACGGCCGCGTTACTGATCGCCGTTTTTCTGTGGGGTACGGCGGCGGCGCAACGTTCCGAGGTTGCCTCATCAAACGCGGCAACCCTCGCAGAGCAGGTCAAGCAGGCGTGCGCCACGGACCAACTGACAGGCAATGACCGGAACCTCTGCGAGAAGGCCGCAGCTGTGGCCGCATCCCCGGAGAAGCTCGTGCCCGGCCCGCCTGGACCCCAAGGCGCGGACGGCAAGCAGGGCCAGCCGGGACCGCAGGGTGCTGCTGGAGCTAAGGGCGACATTGGGGCGGCGGGCGCTTCTGGATCCAGCGGCGCTACCGGCGCCAACGGGCTGGATAGTAGCGTACCCGGCCCGCCCGGACCGGTAGGACCGCAGGGTGAGTCTGGATCTGCGGGCGCGACTGGTGCTACCGGCGCGCAGGGTCCAGCGGGCAATGACGGCCAGGATGGCGCGGCGGGACAGTCGCCATCATCATTCACGTTCACAGACAAGACCGGCACCGCATACACATGCACGCCTAACCCGCCCGGGTCATCCACATATACCTGCGCTTCAGATGGAGGGCCGCTGCCATGAGTTACATCCTGGTTGACACACCAAACCCATACACTGCGCAGGGTGTATTCCCGCGCCGTGGTGGCGCGAACCTTTCCGGCACCTGTATTGTCCACACGTCCGAAGGCAACTGGGCCGCTGGCGTGGACTCCCTGACCCGGCTAGTACAGACCCGCTCAGACTACGGCTGCTACCACCGCGCCTGCGACTGGCAGGACATTGCCCTGTACTACCCGTGGGAGTGGGAGGCGTGGCAGGACTCCGAAACGAATAACTGGGCTGTCGGTATCGCAGCAGCCTGCCGGACTTCTGACTGGGCGATAATGCCGGCGGATGTCCGCGAAGGTTACTACCGGAACATGGCCCGGATGGCCGCGGACTTCGTGACCTACATGGCATCTAAGGGTGTCGCGGTTCCACTCCGGCGACTGTCCGGGGCTGAAGCACGAGCCCGCGTTCCCGGCTTTGCGGCTCACGGCGATTCCGGCGTGGCCCGATCCGATCCCGGCGCTGATTTCAACTGGGCGCTTTTCTTCAACTACACCGCCCAAGCACTCGGCGGCCTGCAATTCAGCAGCGAATCAATCACACCCCTGGAGGACGACATGCCCTGGAATGACGCATTTGATAAGGACGTTCGCGGTTCGCTGCAAAACATCACCAACGAAGTCCGCGGCCTGTCTGACCTGAACATCGACTTGCGCGGCGATCTGGCGAACAAGGGCAGGCAGCTCGCCGCATTGACCGCCGCAACTAACCAGCTCGCCACACTGCTGGCCGAGAAGCAGGGATTGGACGTGGAGGCTGTACGTGCCGCCGTGTCGTCGGCTATCGCGGCTGGCCTGACGATCACAGTTGAGGCGGGCAAGTAATGGGCGACCACTCCGCAGAGTCAACACAGGCCGCATACCCGAACCGGGCCGCGCTCCGAACAGCAGTGCAGACCTTCTTCCCCGCCGTGATTGGCCTGTTAGGTATCCTCCCGCTGGTGTTGCAGGCGATCCTTGACGGGTTCGGCAGGCATCTTCCCCCGGACATTTATGGGCTGCTCGCTGGTGCTGTCGTGGTTATCACGGCGGCGTCGGCAACCATTGCCCGCGTGGCTGCTATTCCCGGTGTGATCGCGTGGACGCGCGACTACCTCCCCTTCCTCGCCCCGGACAAATAGGAGCCAGCTATGGTGAATTACACCTACTCGAAACTTCCCACGATCAACTTCAACACCACGCCCGCGAGTATTGCCCGGTCTGCTACGGGCTCGGTCTATGCGATTGGTGACACGACTTACACGACCCCGCTGAACATGACGCTGGTTGTGGGCGGGTCTGTGGTTACGTCGATCAGCTCGGACGCTAACGGACTGCTCCCGGACTTCACGCTGCTGGACCGGACGAGCTGCGTATGGAAGCAGGCGGGCGTATCGTTCGCAACCGTCCTGACGACCTCGGATCCAGTACCGGGACCAGCCGGCGCCACGGGTGGAACAGGTGCCACGGGCGCGCAGGGTGTACCCGGCGACGTGTCCACCTGGAAGCCAACAACCTTCTACCCGCTCAACACCCCCGTCACCAACCCGTCCGGCGATCTCGTCAAAGTCACCACCGCGCACACCAGCACGGGCAGCTATGACGCGGCGAAGTTCGAAGCAACCGGAGCCGCAGCCACCAAACTGACCGGCGTCGTCCCTGACGCGAACCTCCGGCCAGACCTCACCGTAGCGGCACTTTCTGCCACTTATGCGAAGCGTCGGGAAATCAATGTCGCGGACTACGGTGCAGTAGGCGACTGGAACGGCTCAACAGGCACGGACAACCTGGCTCCATTCAATGCCGCTGTGGCTGCTGCGGTCGCTTCCGGTGCGCCCTCGAAGATTGTCATTGGTCCAGGCGATTATCGGCTGTCCAACAACTGGCTTCTCGACGGCGAAAATATCGCCGTTGAGTGTGACCCCTCCACGGTTATCCGCACAACTGCGGCCACAACAACAGGCGCAGCCGTGACATTCATGGGCAACGGCGTTCTGAGCCCCAACAACGTATCCACACCCCAACGGAACAGCTTCCGATGGAGGGGCGGCAAGATCGTCGCCAGCGGTTCCGGCACTGCCGACAACGCGCTGGGCGTCGTTCGCGTTAAAAACTGCCATATCTCAGACGTTACGTTAGACGCTGACCGCAAGGGCCTCACGGCCCAGTATGGCATCGATAACATCGCCTGGGAGCGGATCGTCGTAACCAGGGCGGGCGTTGACGGTATCGCCATCGAAACCGCCTGCCACCGTATCGCGCTCCGTGACGTGCAAGTCATCTCAGCCACCGGCATTGGCGTCAACATCACGTCTGGTGACGCTGGGGCACGCAATAGCGACGTGCTGCTGGATGGCGTAGTTGTCAATGCTTCGGCCACGGGTATAAGCCTTGGTCTGACCGATAGGGCCACCCTCCGCAGGGTTCGGAGTGTGGCCGCCGGGACGCAGGATTTCAACGTCTCTGAGGTCACGGACCTTAGCGTCTCCGGAGACTGTAGCTTCACCATCGTGACCACCGGAGCCAACGTCACCTACAAGAAGCCCCGCAAGGTCACCATCCCCCTGCTTGCCTCATGGGTTGCTTTCGGCGCACCGCACGACGCGCCCAGCGCGTACCGCACGTCTGACGGCATGATCATCCTGGACGGGGCCATGAAGTCCGGCACCATCTCAGCGTCCACCAAGTTCGGCACGCTGCCGGTTGGGCACCGCCCCGCCAACCGTGTCCGGTTCCTGGCGCAAAATGCGGGCGGCGCCGACCATACGGCGGACATCTACGTTGAGCCAAACGGAGAAATGTTCTTCGGTCAGGCAGTGGCGTCCTCGACCATTGTCAGTCTGTCGGGTGTCATCTTCCCGGCAGTGTGACATTATCCCCGGCCTGCTCTGCCATGTTGCGGTAGGCCGGGGATAGATCCACGGCCGGGGCTAGTTCTGGCTTCGTGCTGAGCGCTACGCGGGCTGGTTCGATGAGGATCAGCAGGAGCGTGAGTGTCCCGATGTCGAGGTCTTCCACCAGCGCGTGAATCGCCAGCGCGAGGAACAGCAGAGCGCCGGTCCAGTCCCTCGCCTTCCATGCCCGGCTCAGGCGGGTCATGAGGAAGCAAAGGAATAGCACTACGGCAATGAGCCCGCCGCGCACAAGTAGGCTCATATAGGTGCTTTCACTTCCAGCGCCGCGCCCGATCTCTTCCAGGAAGGGCTTCACCCCGTTACCGGCGATGAACACCAGCGGGCCAGATTCAGACGCGGCCGAGAAGCCCTCGTCGTAGGACAGGAACCTGGCACCAGAGGAACCCGGACGAAGCGAGTCCTGCTCCAAGATGTACGACTGCCAAGGGCTCAGAGTGAACATGAACACCGCCCCTATAATCACTGTCACGGTTGCCAGCAGGCCACCACTATCAATAACACTCAAGATCCGGTACAACGCATAGGCGGCCACGATTAGGACAAGAATGGCGATGGACACGCGGGAGTATGAGAAGTAAAGGCTCGCGGCATTCAGCGCAACCGCAGCTAGCCATGTCAGATTAGACATGCCTGCGGCCCGCAGCTTCCTCCCGCCAATGAGTAGCAGAATAAGGACGAGACAGGCGTAGCCACCGGACCATGCTGCTGTGGCCATCATCCCCGCGCTTCGTACAATGCCGCCGCCGAAGTAGTCCACGTAGGCGAGATTCGACGTCGCCCACGTGCCAATGCCTGATGAGTCTCCAATGACAGGTGAGGCCAGTAGATTGAACTTGCTCAGTGGGGAAGGGTGCAGTGTCACGGCGGCCGAGGTAAGCAGGCCCTGAATGGAGCCGATGAAGATCAGCCCCCGGATGAAGTAGTTGTTCTGCTCAGGAGTGAGCTTTCGAAGCGCATGGAACAGGATGCCCGCGCAAATCCACACCAGCGCCCCATAGGCCGCGCCAGGGACTCGACTAAACTGCACCACCCCGGCAGCCATGGAGGCGGCCAGCGTGACCAAGAGCCAAAGGCCGAGCGCGATCAGGATCGTAGTCTCAGATGCGGCCTTGAGTTTAGTTTTGGATTTCATCGCCTGGTATATCGGCGTGACGATCCACCACAGGAAGCCGAGTCCGGCTGCCCAGAAGAACACGAACGATGTGGCGATGCGTGACGCACGCTTACCTTGAAACGGCTGCATGCGTGCCACTAAACGTCAGACAGGGCATTGAGGTGCCTCACCCTGGCCCGGACTTGTACCATCCAGCAGGCCCACAGTGCGTAACCTACCGCGCCGACGGCCGCGGTTAGAAAAGCGTTACCGACAAGGAACCCGACGAGCGCGAGCGGAACAAGGGCCATGACCACGAGCCACATGCAGTACCGGTACCACTGATCCTTCTGCGACATTGCCAGAAGATCGAGGGCAACTTTAGTGACGAGGGTATTCAGCATGAGCCCGATTCTACCCGGCACATAAATACCGGCTTTGTCCTACCTGCAAAAGTTACGCCCCTCTCAGTCTCATGGCTGAGAGGGGCGCTTCTTTTGTGCCCTCATTTACTCGTCGTTTAGTCGTTGTTTGAAGAGTGGCGGATGCTGGCGTGACGTGACGCGTAGTGGTGGAGCGGGTAGGAAAACCGCTAGATTCCGGGGTTCTTGAGTGGGGAATGGGGCATGATAGTGGTGACTCGTGGAGGATGCAAGACTTGCGCTACTTGGGTTCAATGGGTTCCGGGGTCGCTGCTGAATGACCCTCGGTTACGCTTTTTGGGGATAGGCTACAGCGACGGCTCAAGTTGGCCTATTTGCGACACTTCCCAGACAAGCAAAAATCCCCTAGAACCGTTGAGTTCTAGGGGATTTTCTTTGGTAGCGGTGGGGAGGCTCGATCTCCCGACCTCACGATTATGAGTCGTGC